>NZ_CP045352.1 GCF_009363415.1 Vibrio aquimaris
ATGACCCTCGCCAACAAACCGCGCTCATCAAAGAAGAGCTCGCCGTTCCTTGTGTGATGGTGACGCATGAGGACAACACCACGCTTTTAACCTTTAAGGGCGACATTCCGGTTGACCGTGGCGGTTTTCATATCAATGAGGTCGCCATTCGCCTCGAAGATGGTACGCTGTATAATTACGCTCGAAGTACAGGCGACTATAAACCAACGCCGGAACAAGGTGCGACCGAATCGATTCGTTACGTGGTCGATATGTACACCACAAATGCAGAGATCATAGAGTGCAAGGTGGATTTGTCGAGTGTCTACAGTGACTATGAAGATTTAGAAGCGGTACGCGTTGAAGGTGCCAATAACTTGCAAGCTCACGTTGAAAATTCAAATCCTCACTCACAATACCCCCTCTTGGCTGATATTCAATTTGCCCTATATCAAGAAGATAGAGTTTACAAATGTGGTGAAGTTTGTTGCACCATAACAGCAGGGAAAGTTAGCTATTGGGAGTGGTATTCTAACGTCGAATCATTGGCAGGTAAAAACCCACTTGATGATGTGAACCGCCAATCTGGCTGGACTGATGATACAAAACCGTTTTATTGGTCGCCATACAAAAAAGCGCGAACAGGAACGCCTCTTTTCCCTTGGATGTCGATGACGTTTCCAGAAGGCACTTTGAATGTTCTGGGTAATTCGGTTCCTGTGGCGGTGTTTTGGCGATTAGCCGCAGCACTACCAGAGTTTGTTAATGCTGGTACTGGCATGATTGACTTTCCTGAAACAGGTGGTGAGTTCTTCCGAGTGCTAGATCAAGGTCGAGGTATTGACCCTAACCGAACCTTAGCCAGTTGGCAAAAAGGTACAGCGGCTATAGTAAATGACCATTACGAAGGTCATGTAATGGGAATAGAAGCCGACAGTTATCAAAATCTTGCAGGTATAAGAGAGTCGGCTGGACTCGATAAGGGGTTGTATTCAGATTACTCTAACATCCGAGGTGCTTTTAGTAGTGCTGTTGGTTCTTACAATGACTTTATGAATGTAGGCTCTTGGGGTGGTGGTGTCTCACGTCCACGCAACTTAGCCTTTCCTATTCTTGTCGAGGTGTAGTAATGAAATATTGGATGATAGACCCATTAACCAAAGAAGTTATTGGTGAGTATGATGCTCAGTCTAAGTGGAATGTTCCACGTAATGCAATGATAGAACAACCATTACCACCAAAGCAGGGCTTTGCGGTTGTTGCTGTTTTTGATGAATCAGGTAAGGCGATTGATTCGGAATATGTCGAAGATCACAGAGGTGCGACGATTTATGACGAGTCTGATTGCACTAAGTCAATAGTGGTTTCTGAACTTGGTCGCATTAAAGTCGGGTTTACGACTGATAAGCCGTTAACCGAATTTGATGAGCGTATCAATGGTGCTTGGGTAACGAACGAAAGTAACAAATACATTGCGGAATACAATGCCGTTGATACCCGCCGTCGTGAAATCTACACAACGGTCATTAACCCGTTAGAGCTTGAAGCATTAAGAAAAGAAAGGGCGGGAGAGTCTGAGCTGGCTAATGAGTATTTCAAACAAGCGGATGCGGCGACTGAGGAGATGAAGCAAGCTCATCCTTTCCCTGAACCTCCTCAAACTTAATTGATCGACACTACTTAACCAAACCGCCGAAAGGCGGTTTTTTTGTACCTATCGAAAGGTGAACTCTATGGCAGCAACCAAGCCGAGCCCGCAACCGAAAGCGGCGAAAAAATCGGAATCCGAAAAAGCACCTAAGCCAACCCACAAGGTCATCGATCCAACGTTTCGTATTCATGGCAAAAACAAAAACGTTGGTGATGAAGTCACGCTCACGGATGCGCAAGCCCGCCTCCCTGAGCTTCAAAAGAAAATTGAGAGGCTATAAGTATGAGCGGTAAGTTTACGAACTACGTTAAGCACGGCACCACTTTTAAGCGTTCTGCGCCCCCTGCGGCGATTTCATCCAGCACCGACCAAATCGGCTTGATGGTAGGAACTGCCCCAAATAAACACGCGGACGTTGAATATGATGTGCCGTTCAAGCTTCGCTCGCCGGATGATGTCATGTTCATTGATACCACGAGCACGCCGCAAGGCTCACTGTATTATGACGCCAAGCATTTCCTTGAAACCTCGGGCGCAGCGTTATACATCATCGTTGTGCAAGAACCCGCAGCGGGGGACACCTATGAGGCGGATCTTAAAACGGCGCTGATCGGTGGTAAGAACGCGCAAACTGAGCGTCTTTTTGGCATCCCTGCGATTGCGAATGCGGATGAAGAGCCGACCGTGATTGGCTCGACTCTATACGGCAATAACATCGGCATTATCAATGCGCTCAATGCTGTCTCAAAAGACATTCTTTGCACGGTTGTTGCGGAACTGCCAAACACGACCACTAAAGCCGCCAAAGAGTTTACGGATAATTTCGGTGATGCGTATGAGAACGTGGTGGGCGTAGACGTGTCGATTGAGCGCTGGGGCATTCCTATCACTCAGACAGCTTGGGGCATGGCGGCGCTGTGTGCGGTCGACCCTTGGATTTCGCCATCAAACAAACCGATTGTTGCGGAAGATGTCGCGCGCAAGATTGGTCATCGCCTGAATGACTCTCGCTCTGAATCGAATGATTTAAACTCATACGGTGTGTGTGTGCCGATTCGACCAAAGCGCGGCGGTTATGTATTTTGGGGAAACCGCACCGTAACGGGGGCGTGGATCTCTTCGGTGGGCTTGTTGAATTTCTTGCAACGCAAGCTCGATCAGGCGCAGGAAACCGAACAAGACAAAATGATGACGCTCGATTTTTACAAGATGCAAGTCGAGCGTATTAACAATTGGATTTCAGATTTGAAATCCAAAAACATTGTCATCCATGCGCGTGCTTATCTTCATAACAAGCTCAACAGCGTGAACTCATACGAATCGGGTGAGTGGACGCTGGCGCTCGATTATGGCGAATACAACCCGAATGAGCACACGGTGATTTTCTTCCAGAAAGACCTGAAAATTACGCGTGAGTATGTTGAATCTGCGATTAAGGAACTTGGCTAATGGCGCGTACACCACACCATAAGAAACTCATTATTAATGACATCACGCTAACGAATGACCTCGCGTCATTCCAGCCGCCTGTGATGAAAAAGAAAATGGCGGATCGAAAAGGCACGCTGGTTGGTTCAAAGCGCTTTGTTAAATACGAAGCGCCTGAGTGGGAAGCCAAAACCGAAGGAATTTCGGACGACGTGATCTTGTCTTGCCTGAGAGATGGCAAAGACACCATCGTAATTTACCTCGAAGAGGGGGACGATGATGGCGTGCCGTACACGCTTGAGCACACCATGACAGGTGAGACGGAGTTCAGCAATGGTGAGTCTGAGGTGGGTGGTGATCTGGCTCAGTCGTCCATTAAAGGCGTGTCAGTCGACAAGTACCGTCACACGTACAACGGGAAAGTGATCACCGACTTTGATATTGGTACGAACGATTACACGATTGGTGGTAAGCAATATCAAAACCGCTTGAAGTAATCTGATTGATTGCATTTAAAAAGCCGGCAGCTGTCCTCGATGTCGAAAAGTGCAATCAAATATCCGTTTTTCTTCCTGGAAAACTCACTCAAATTGCAATCATTCATAAGGGAGCTTTGGCTCCCTTTTTTTTGTGGTTGATTAATTCGGAAACCGAAACATGACAATTAAGAATCAAGAAATATTAAAGAAGTTTGGCGAAGCGTTTTTTGAGTCCGGTCGTATCAGAAAGCACTCGTTAAACAAGCCGTTACCGGATGTGAAAGAGGTGACGATTCGCCCGCTCACCTTGGCTGAGCATTGTGATTTAGGCGAGGAGTTGGATGAGTTCGAGGTGGTCTCGTTGATGACCGGACTTGATGAATCTGTCTTGACGCGCATCAAAACGCCGGATTGGAATGTCATTGTTGGTTACGTCAATGACCTGCGCACCAAAGACGCTTACAAGCTGGCGAACCGTCGCTATAAGCCCAAAGATCATAAAGTGGCGATTATCTTTGCGGATGAGCCGTATTGGGTGGAGTTTGATGAGCCGAGCGTGGGTTTAAGTCGCACGCTTAGCAAGGAAAAAGACACTATGAAGCGCCTTGAGATGTATTTGAACAACTTGACGTCGCTAAAGCCTGAACAAATCAAGTCATTGCCAATCCCTGACTACAACATGCTTGATGCTGTGGTGGCGGATTTTTTGTCTCAAAGGGCGGATTATTTTCAATAACTTCTTATCAAGAGCTTGAAAGCGTGCTGCCCCTTGCGGGTTATGACATGAATCGTGTTGATGATTGGTCAGTGCGCCAAGCTCGGGAGAACTACAAACTCGCCCTCAACAAACTTGGAGCGGAATGATGCTTAAAAAAGTCGTCGTTGATTACGTTGCCAACACTATGACCGCTCAAGCGGACGTTGAAAACCTCACTCAATCGCAATCTAAGCTCTCTAACGCAATGACCTCAGTCAAGGCTAAGGGGAAGGAGCTCAACGCTCAATTGAGCGACGTGAGAGCGTATGAGAGCTATGAAAAGCGCATTGCCACTATAAATGACACGCTCAGGCAGAATCAAAAGCGCATTGAAGAGCTCACCAAGAAAAAACAACAGGCGGCGGAGTCGGGTAATAAAACGGTTAAGTTTCTGAAAAGTGAGGCGAAGGAACTCGACCGATTAACCAATAAAAACAAGATGCTGAGCGTTGAGTCCAAAGGCTTGGCGTCTAGCCTTGATGCGGTGTCTGAAAAGTTGGAAAAGGCGGGTATTAATACGCGCGATCTTGGCTCAGAAAAGGACACGTTAACTCGAAAAAGTCAGCGATTAACCAAGCAATTAAAAGAAGAGCAAGACCACCTCAAGCGTGTGGCGGATCATCAACAGCGCCGTGATGCCGCACTTGATAAGGCTAAAGACGCGGGAAAGACTGCCAGCATTGCCGCAGTGGCAGCGGTGGGGGCGTCTTATGTTAACGCCTCGACTCGTGAGTATCAGTTCGCTGAGGTTGCCAAAACGCTGGAAGAAGGCACCACGTCGCAGGAAGAGCAAGCGCTCAAACAGGTGCTTGAGCGAATTGCGATGAATACCGCCAACATGTCGACCTCTGATGCGTTTGCATTGGCGGCGGGTGGTTCGGCGGGTGGCATCAAAAATGCCGACCTCGCGGCTTATGTCGAACAAACGGGCAAAATTGCTGCCGCGTGGGATATGGACGCCTTTCAGGCGGCTGACATCACGATGGCAATTCGTAACTCGATGAGCCTTGATAGTGCGGGTTTGAATCGTTTGGCGGATGAAATCAACCAAGCGTCGAACAGCTTCGGCACCACGGCGGACAGAGTCGTTAAAACCATTGCTCAAGATGGTGCGACGATGACCGAGAACGGCTTTACCAATCAGCAAACCGTCGCAATGGCGACCGCGCTTAACACACTCGGTGCTGCCCCTGAACAGGCGGGCACCATCATGAAAAATCTCGTGCTCAACATGGCAGCAGGGGACAAGGCATCTAACCCAGCAAAGGAAGCGTTTGAGCAAATCGGGCTCGATTCCGTTTCGGTTTCCGAAAGGATGGCGGAAGGGGATGCACAAGGCGCACTTAATCAGGTCTTTGAGGGCATTCGTTCACTTGATAAGGCGGAGCAAACAGGGGTTATCAAGGAGATTTTTGGCTCTGAGGGCTTTTCGAAAGTGCAAGCGCTCATTGCCAAAGAGGGCTGGCTTGGTGAGATTGAATCGACCCTTATCGACAAAGAGGGGAACAATCTCGCTAGCGGTGCGGTGAATGCCGAATACGCCACGATAGCCAATACATCGCTCAAGCGTGACGAAATGATGACGGACTCTCTGCTTGATCTGAGTCAGGCGCTTGGTGAGTCGTTTATGCCAGTGATGGACGAGATTCGCCCCATCGTGATTGATGCAGCTCAAGGTACAGCCGAGTTTATCCGAGAAAACAAAAATCTTGTCTCTGGGCTCATGGTTGTGGGGGGCGTAGTGGCAACCGTTGCGGCAGGGATGAAAGTGTGGCGCGGAGTTCAGTCGGTTAAAACATTGGCAGGGCTGGCGAATGAAGCCCGAGAGCTTAAACGTGCCGAACTGGCGCGCAAAGGTGCGTCTCGCAGTGCGTCCGCGTTGGCTCGTCGCATCGCTGTGCTTGATAGAGCCATGAAAATGGCGGGGCATGGTCGCGGCGGAGGTCTTGACCTTGGCAGAGGCTCAAGGAAAGGAAAAGCCCGAGGGAAAATCGCAGGGCTCACCAGTGCGCTCTCTTCGTCGAAGGCGGCGAAAGTGGCGGGAGTGGCTCGACGTGTTCCGATGCTTGGTGTTGGACTCTCTGCCGTTGAGGCGGCGGGCGCACTGTCTACAGGTGACACAAAAGGAGCCGTTGAGGCGGGCGGTGGGGCTGCGGGTGCGGCGGCTGGCATGGCTATCGGTTCGGTTATTGGTTCGGTGATACCCGTGGCAGGCACCGCGCTTGGTGCTGCCGCTGGGGCTTATCTGGGCGATATGGGGGGGCGTTGGCTGGCTAAGATGTCTTACAACTTCTTTTCCTCTCCGGATTCGAAATCCGAATTGACGGGCGAACCTCTCCCGAATAAACAGAAAGAAATTGCCCAAGCACAACAGCAAATGGCATTGGCGGCACAAATGCCTCCGGTTCAAGTTCATGTTGATGCAACAGGGGCAACGCCCGAAACCGCTAATCTGGTTGCTAATCAAACCAGTGAGTCATTGAAAGAAACGATCAGACAACTGCTTGAAGAAGAGCGCCGCAAGGAAACTCGTCGAGCAACGTACAGCTTAGGGTGATGTATGCACTATGCCATTGATGACTTAGTGTTAACCCCCGTAAATGATACGGGGGTGGACACGTCAAGTCGGCGCTCAAAGGGCGTCTTTTCTCAATCAAAAAATATTGCGGGCGCTCGACAGGTTCGGCGCGCCCAACCTCTTCAAACGTGGTCTCTTACCGTGAGCTCTTTTGCGCTTGATGGTATGGAAGCCGCTGACACGTTACGAGAAATGCAGAAAGCGGGCAAACCCCACACCGTCAGTGATTTTGAAGGGAACGATCTCGGTCAGTGGACAATTGACGATGTGAATGAAAAAGGCTCGGAGCTGACGGATGACGGCGTGCATCAACAAGTCGGTATTGATTTGACTCTTTTGGAGTGGCGACAAGATGAAGCAAGCAGCGTTAGTTGGTGAGACGGTCTCAGACTTTCTTTACCGCATATTTGAACGAGATGACGATGATATTGAGCGTGATTTCTATGCGCTTAATCCAAGTCATCATTCGCCTTATCTTGAGGCGGGGATTGAGTATGAAGTCCCGACCCCGAAGCAAATTGAAGTGAAAGAAGAGATCAGCGAGGTGTCTCGATGGGCTTAATCATAACATTTGAGGGAAAGGGTTCGGACATCATTGAAAAACGACTGATGGATTGGGAGCTCATTGATGATGATGGGACGGCAAGCGATACCTTGGTGATTAATCTCGATGCGGAAGGGATGACCAATATTCCTGAGTCTGGGCGCAATTTTAAGGTCAAGCTGGATGGTCATTATCGTGGTCAGTTTCAGATTGCGGATGCGGAGGAAGATTACGATCCCGCCGTGCTCACTCTCACTCTCACGTCAGGCAAGTTTACCGTCAAAGATGCCACACGTCTTAGAGAGCCAAAATCTCGCACGTTCTCTAATATCACTCTGGCGGGGTTGGTTGAGTCGGTCATGCTGCCTCATGGCTATGAGGTGAAAGTTGAGGCTCAATTAGCTGACATAATGCTTTCTCATGTCAGCCAAGAGCAGGAGGATGATGATGAGTTTATCTCTCGGATAGTGGAACGTCATGACGCCATTAGCAAGCCTATTGACGGACTTTATATTGTCGCAACTGCGGGAAACACCAAAGCGCTCACGGGCGAACCTTTAGCACCGATATTCATTGATCATGAGGAGATTGTGTCAGCGCGCCTCACTCATCCCTCAAAACGTGTCTATGAAGGGGTGAAAGCAAACTGGACAACGGCAGAAACGGGTGAGGGTGGGGAGGTGGAAGTGGGCGAGGCTCCCTTTTATTTGCTCCGTTTGGGCTACAAGAGCGAAGCCGAAGCGCGCGAGCGTGCCAACGCAAAACTCTATTCATTCAAGCGCAAGGGGCAAGCGCTTAATCTTGACATTCAGGGGCGCGGAGATGCGTTTGCTGAATCCCCTCTCTCCATTCGAAAACCGAAAAATAAGCGATTCGGCGCTGAGTGGTCATCGGATACGGTGACACATCGCGGCGACCGAGAAACGTTCAAAACCACCATCAAAGCAACACGACCAAAAGGAAAGTAACCCATGAAAAAAATTGCGATTATCGTCGGGCACAGTGTTACGTCAGGCGGCGCAGTGAATGCGAACGGCATGAGTGAGTATTTGTTTAATGATCAGTTGGCTCGCCTGATTGCACCCAAGTTGATTGAGAAAGGCTATGAGCCTTTAATTGTGTACCGTGATTGCACTTACAGCGAACTGCCATTCAAGGTGAACGACACCGGAGCGGATATTGCTATTTCATTGCATTGTAATGCGCATGACACAACGGTGAGCGGCTCTGAGGTGCTGCATTACAAGCATTCGAAAACGAGCCCGAAACTGGCTGAGCTGATTCAAAAAGAAGTGGTCGCCGTACTTGGCTTGCGTGACCGTGGTTTGCGTCCGGTTGACAAGGCGCATAAGGGTAAAAAAGGCGATAAAGGCGGCTATCTATGTGCTAAGACAGTCATGCCGTGCGTGATAGTTGAGCCGTTTTTTATTGATAACGATTACGACCTTGCACTTGGAAAATCTCGCATGAGCCAGCTTGCTGAGGCAATAGCCAAAGGGGCGGCGGCGTATGTGGGCTAAGTTCAAGGAAATCACCGGAACACAGAAAACCAAGGCGGCAGTATTAGCCGCCTTTTTTTATGCGCTTTATGTCGCGCTACAAGCCTATAGAGAGCAGTTGCCGAGCTGGCTTTATCATGGCTTGGTGTTCCTATCAAAAATGGGCTCAGCGTTCTTTGGAGGGATATGATGCTCACGCAAATAAAAGCCGCTTGGGTTTGGTTTAAGTGGGTGCTCTTGGTTGGGTTAGTGGCGTTCGTGGTGTGGAAGGTGTACGACTACGGCGTGACAAAAACCGCACTTGAATATGAGCAAGCCCGCCTCAAGGAAGTCGCCGCGCTTCAAGAAGAAAACGACAAGCTTTTTGCGAAGCTTGAAAAGGCTCAAGATGATGCGTTTGCGCTCTCAGTCGCGCAAGCCAATCAAAAGCCGATCATTCAAACGAAATTTAAAACTGTCTATCGAGAGGTGAGAAAGTATGCTCAAGATCATCGCCGCACTTGTATTGTCGATGACCCTGATTGGTTGCGCATCCAGTCCAGTGCCGTCAAAAGTCATAATGAAGCAATCCAAGCTCCCGAAACCGCCAGCGGATCTCATGGTGCCACCTCAGCCGCTTACACCGTTACAAGTGACGCCGACGCCCTCGGCGTGACGGTCGACAATATTCAAACATGCGCCGAGACGGCGACAAGGCTCAAGAGTCTGCAAGATTGGGTAAAGCTTGCGTTGTCTCATCAGTAAAACTAAAAACGCCCTATTTGCTAGGGCGTTTCGGTTTCCGAACTTATCTCTTTCATGAGTCGATAAACGGTCGATCTTCCAAGGTTGAGCGTTTCGGAAATTTCCCCCGCTTTTTTCCCCTCCCTCATCATTTCAGATAGCTTGGCTTTGACCTTGTCACTTACGCCCTTTCTCCCTGCTTTTCGTCCTTGAGTTTTGGCTATTGCTATGCCCTCAAGTCGACGCTCTTCTATTAGGTCTCGCTCCATTTTTGCGACCGCTGCCAGTATGCTCAAAACCCCCTCTTGAGTGGCGCTCATTTTATCCCCGCTAAACGTTAAGCCGTCTTTGTGAAAAGCAACGGTCACGCCCTTACCTAGCATCTCATTAACCAGTTTAACCGCGTCATCAACGCCAGAACGACACACACGGTCGAGTGAGTGAATGTGTAGTATATCGCCCGCTCGACAGTGTGCTTTGCAGCGCTCCAGCTCCGGTCGGTCAATTGTCTTTGCCGTGGTTTTCTCTTCAAACACGACATCAAGCTCAATGTCAGCAAGCTGGCGCTCAGTGCTTTGCAAGACAGTGCTTACTCGAATGTATCCGACGTTTTGCCCTTTCATTTACTATCAATTTCCTTTAATTCGTTAAGAGCATCTATAAAGTTGCTGACCTTATATTGTGTGTCATTTAGCTTGTACTCTAACTCTCTCTTGTCTTGAGATAGGGTTTGAGCGCGCTCGCTCTCTCTGATTGCTATATACCCTGCTTTAATGAGAGCCCCTGCGGCGGTTTTCTCACCTGTTAGCTTTTTAAGCTCTTCCATCATTTCTGCGTGTTCTTCAATTTTTCTTACTGTAACAGCCATGTTTGTCTCTCTGAATTCGGATAACTTAATTGATTGCAATTGATGACGTTTCGCCAGGAGTAAAACCGGACTTTTGCTTGCACTTTTCGTCATCGAGGACGGATACCGGCTTTTTAAATGCAATCACTTTTTGTTTGGGGCTAAAGTTTAGCCCCGTGACTTAAGCGGCTTGTTGACCGTATGAAAACACATATTGTGGGTTAGTCACACGATAGCGTCCTGTGAGCTCTCCTCGGTCAAATGAGGCGCTTTCTCCGAATGTAGGTAAGTACAACTCAAGGTCTGTTATATGGCGCTTTTCATCTTCGACGCATTTAAAGCGAGGCAATAGACTCTCGTTGGTGTACCCCTCATCAATATCACGGCTATGACGTAAAATCTTAACTTCATGATCGCTTAGCAGCATATACTCCACTGTCCAGACGCTATCAATCAGGCGGCGCACCGCCATTCTTGTCTCTGGCGCTGGCTTGATCGCCACGCGCTTGATGTTAGCAAAATTTTCAATCGGCTCCAGCTCGTCTTTATTGGCTTGGCAAAATTGATAAATCACATCAAACGTTTCTGTCAGGGCTTTTTCAGCGCTTGGCGCTGATAGAACACGCTGAATGTTCATGAAGTGTGAAACCTTCTTTGCGGCGTTTTCTAGGTGCTCGCGGCGCTCTGTTTTTGATGCGATGAATTGTGCTGACTTATGGTTGCGGCGTAACTCTTCGATCAGCTCAACTTTTTCCTCAAAAGTTGGTTGAGGTTTAAAGCCCACAAGACGTGCTTTACCAAGGCGGCGCTCGTAGCGTTCGCCTGACTCGCCCTCTAAAAGTAAGACGATTTGTTTAGGCGTTGTTTTCACTACCTCGATCACTTTCGAGGTAGCTCCGAAATTCCACACAAGCACGTCCCCCGCTGTAACTTGACCCGCTTCGATAGCTGGAACGTGACCGATTGATTGAAGTCTGATTGTTTGCATGTTGTGTCTCCATTGGTGGTTGCGAGTAGCCGATGTGTGAGAGTGGCTTTCTCTAAATCTCTAAGATGAATAGAGAATAATGTCTCTAAATTTAAAAATCAAGAAAAAGAGACGGTTTTTTTGTGATTCTCTAAAAGTATAAATAAAGAAACTCTCAAAAAGAGACGCATTCGTGACATTTGTCACGATTATGTAAATATTATTTACATGACAGCTTGCTCATGTAAATATTTTTTACATATAATCAATTCCGAAGTCGAGGGAATGGCTCTCGGCATGACACAAGGTCAAACAAAATGAACACTATCGAACAAGAACCAAACTTCAACGCAGTAACAGGCAGCATCTATTCAATTCAGAATCAAAAACATCTTGATGAGCATAAGGAAGCGTTTAAGCTTACTGGCTGCGCTTGGGCTGGTTTTAAGCAGTGGCAAGAGGCAGGTCGAAAAGTGAAGAAAGGCGCGAAAGGCTGCAAGATTTATATGGTTGTTGAGCGTAAGATTCGTGACAATGACGGTAAACCTCAAAAGAATCTTTTAGATGAAGATGCAAAAATGACATGCCTAAAAGGTGTCTACGTGTTTAATATCGAGCACACTGAAGAGATTTAATTTTAACTAGGGGGCATTGCCCCCTTAAAGGATTTCTATGCGATTTACTTTTGATAATGAAACTCACACAGTCCAAGCTCATGGAAGCATGGCTGTTGCGGCGCGTTATGTAATCAATCAGCTTGGGTTGGTTGTAAATTATGAGTCTGATTACGTTAAATTGGCCCTGAGCCATACAGGAGAAAACGAGCGCTTTGTTATTTTGAATTTTTCTCAAGCGTTCGCAAGTATTGCTGTCAGTGATGACGGAATAGCGCAAGAGCTGGCTGAGAAATTTGAAAGGGCAATCAATGAGTTTTACGCCTAAATATTCGCTTGCAGATCTTGCCAAGATCGCTGGATTTGATGACGTCGACGAGATGGTAAAATACTCATGCACGTCCCGCCAAAATCTTTACAACTGGAACAACAGAGAAGAAAAACAGAACTTTTTAAAGGTCGTTATTAGAGGCGCGCAAGCGATGAAATCGGACGATATTAGAATCAAAGCTCAGATGAGAGCGAACAATAAATAAAGGGAAAATGGGAAATGTCAGACTTGGATTTTACAAAGCATTGGACGTCGGATCGAACTCGCAGAAAGCAAACGGCTTTAACGAGGTTGTCTAATGGATTGCTAAAAGAAGTGATAGAAGATCCATTTTCAAAAGACTTATTTGAACGTGAAGAAATTGAAGCTATGAAGGTGGCAGCACAGGCATTAAGTAACGCAAAGAAGAAGTTTGCTCATATTAAAGAAAGGAAAGTCCGTATTGAAAAGCGTAAGGATAATGAGCTAGCAAACATTGAGAAGCAGTACAAACAATATGCTATTGAAACTTTGAATTCTCTTAATCCTAACCCTGACACCTTTACGCGAGAGCAGTTTTGTTTGTGGGTGGCGGCAGCGTCATTTACTGGATCTCTTTTAAATCCAGAAAATTGGGAGCTAGACATCAACGATGGAATAGATAAGCACTATTTAGAAAATGATAACGCATTAAGAAAGCGTAATGTTCAGGCTATGAGAGAAAAGGCTATAAAAACATTTGAACACCACCTTAGAAGATCGTGGAAGTTTTCGTTTAAAAATGACTCTTGGGAAGTGATAGTGCCAATTAAAGAGGCTGCAATGCATCTTAAGAATCTAATGAACCATCAAAAGTATATCGAAGCAGAAAAGAACCATGCTTACCAGCTAGAACATTTAGAGGCTTACAATCGTGAAGTTGAAGCCGTCAAGCGTCGTAAAGATATTAAGTCAGTTTAACGAGGGTAAAGCCAGCTACTCGTAAATAAATGGAAGCGATGCACAAGCACTCTCACTCGCTTTCGGAAACCGAAAATAAACCAAATGGAGACTAATCATGTTAAGTGAAAAACTTATTAATTTAATAGAGGACGGCGGTCACGAGGTTGGTGATGTCGATTACATCATCAAGGCAGCGCTTGAGGAAGCTAAATGTAACCAAATGACGCATGAGCAAGCGCTTGAAATTATATCCGATCCCGAGGCTGACAACTTCGCTGAGGCGCGCGTATTTAACTTCGAAAATGAAAAAGTGGCTGCGCTTAATGGAGCCTTTAAGATTGAACAAATCAAGGCGGTGTTGTGCTTGATGGAGTCAGATATGATGATGGTCGGTGTATAAAAACCACTATCAGTATGCTGTGAACCCTCAATTTACAGAGTAGCCAAAGGAGTCAAAGCGGCTCCTTTTTAAGTATTTCATGAGTATTTATCAAATATTTTAAGTGTATTTTTTGAGTATTTATAAAGCGAGGGTCTTTAATCCAATCTGTCATTTTTTCTTTGCATATGTTTAATTTTCACCATTATTGCTTGATGGATATTGTTTTTCTGGCAACAGAATGGTAGTGTAAAATATACACCATCAAATTTTTTATAGTGTGATTAAGAATGACGACAGAAGATTATATAGCATCTCGATCAGAGCTAAAGCTTACAGTAAAGGAATGGATTGAAAAGCTTGGAATATCTATTGATACGCATAAAAGTTACAACTGTGGTCGTAATGACGTACCCCCCCAGATTGAAAATCACATCAAAACTCTACTTGAGCTAGACAGGATTAGAAAAAGTGTATTAAATACACTAAAATAACTTGCATTGGTGTATCGGATACACTATTATGTGCATATCGGTTAGGGAGGGCGTTAAGCGACTACAGAACCGACAAGGGTTGAGCTTTTCGCTCAAAGTTATGCGCTCAAGCAAAGGAGAAAACATGCAGCTCACTAGTGTACAGCTTAAGCAGCTAGATGATGTCGTTAGACAGACTCGCATTACTCGTGGTGAGAATGCAGGTAAACGCAAAGACTCTTTAATCACTGTCGAACACTTTGATATGAGGTCGTTTAACAAACTTCTAGCTAAGAAACTAGTTACACCGAGTGAGTATGACTTTGAGCGCTATTATGCAACAGAGTTGGGTTATAGAGTTTGGCTTGTTCATAAGGGAGATTAGGTGATGACAGGAAGAGTAATTATTCATGAGATGGACGGAGAAGATGAACTTTATTCTCTTCATTTTGAAGGTTCCGCTGAGGATTTTGGCTTTAGTGACCAAAGCGACGAGTTAACGGCCATAGAAGCTCATGAGATAGCGGTAGATGTCGCTGAAGAAACGGATTCCGAGATAGTTTGGGAAGGTTCGAAGCCTTCTTGGGCATAAACTAGAGGCTAGAGGTTTGTATGCACATTGTTACTGCTTTTGAGCAGGCATTAGAAAATCAATCTATAGCTCAAAAAGAGCTTAATACGCTCATCATGAAGTTACTCGTAAAACAAACGCCAGAAGCAACGGAAATGGCTAAAGAGCTTGAAGAAATTAGCACAAAAGTAGGTACTATTATCCGACCATTTACAGAGTAAGAGGGAAGCTACGAAATGGATAAGCAAAACATGCACACCATAAAGATAAGTCACTTTCAGGCGTTACGACTTAAGTTAGGTTTGCGTTTAATAAATCTTGGTGTGATGGTCTGCGGTGAAGCCAATCAGGCGATTTTAGAAAAGACCATAGCTCAGTGTGGCTCAAGCGAGCAAACTCAACCCGTGGCTAAATAGAGATAATAAGCATACTAAAAAAGGGGGTCAGGAACCTCCTTTTTAAATATCTGTTAAATATTCAATAAATATTTATTGAATATTTTAAGTGTATATAATAAGTATATATAAAATACTTATTGAGGAAGTGAGCATGAATGCCAGAGAGACAGGCAAACAAGGGAAAATCATTGCCATCGCCCACCAAAAGGGCGGCGTAGGTAAAACGACAATAGCTCTTAACATTTCGGCTGTGCTTAAACCTGACATTTTGATTGATCAGGATTTGCACAGCGGCTTAGTTGTCTTGAGCAACGTTCGTGAAAGTGGTGAAGAGTCGAACATTGTGACGTGTGAAACTAAAGATGAATTGATCGCTCAGCTCCGTCAGCGTGATGATGGAAAAAATATAATGGTTGATTGCGGTGGATTTGACTCTGATTTAAACCGAGTTGTGATTGCTGTAGCGGACCTTATTATTGTGCCGTGTAATGGCAACATTACCGAGCGTATAGGGCTGAGAATGTTTGAAACTGTGCTGTCAGAAGTCGGACGTGAAGTTGGTAAGAACATCAAAGGACATGTCTTGTATTGCAGACATAACCCTAACAAGACGAGGTTTGAGAAAGTCGATGAATTTCTGTCGCACTCTAACCATATGACGCGTCTAGCTTCTCTTGTGCCGCAACGAGCCGATTATGAGTCGGCAAGTGAATTTGGCCTTGGGGTCGTGGAGTACAAACGCACAAAAGGCAGCAAAGCGGCGCGAGAAGTGATGAAACTTTGCGAAGAAATAAAAAGTATTCTTTAAATATCTAATAAATATTTATAGAATATTCATAGTATATTTTAAAAGTATTTGGGAAATATTTATGAGTGATTGGGATAAATTGAGTAAAGTGGGCAATAACGCTCCTCTCAAAGAAGAGAAAATCAAAGTTAGCACCGCCAAACCAAAGCTCCTGAACGCTATGCCAACAGCCTATTTTGAAGCGCATAAGCAACTCAAAAAAGAGGGGGGGACCAGTCTGGATTTTTCACAATATATCTATGAGGCTACGCGTGAGAAGTTGGAGCGGGACGGTAAGCTTAAGTGAGCTTAAGTCAGTAAAAGAAAACCCCGTCTTTTCGGGGTTTTGGAAAAATTAATCACTGGTGAGATATCATTCGCTAACTAACACAATTCCTTTCTCGCCTGCAATTGCGCCTGTTATTTGTTCGCCTTTCTCCGTGTAAACGATCCCAAACTCTTCAGCTTGCTGTATGGCGTCTCGAAGGTATTCAAGTGCTTTTTCTATCTCGGCATCTGATACCTGCTTTTTAGAAAACTCACCGTTTGTGACGTCTTTAGAAATGGATTTCATGAGTAAAGACATCTCTTTTTTCATGTCGGCGTTGTGAGCGTTCTTGTTGATGCTATCGACGGCTTGTTTAATCACGCCTTCGAGTCTATCCACGTCAACAACGTCCTCATCTAGTTCGCTCGATGCCTCTTCTGTATCGTTCTCAGAGAGCGCAACAAACAGGGTGATTTTTCCTTTCTCCCGATTAAAAAGCAGTTTGTTGATCTCGGTCGGTTTTTCTTGATCATCCGTTGGTGTTGGTTCGGTCGGGTTTTCTTTGTCATCCGTTGGTGTTGGGGCTGTCGTTTTTTCTTTATCGTCCGACGGCGGAAGTGGGCTGTCTTTTTTTCTTTGCGTTGAGGTCTTTTTCTTGGTTCCAACGTCATTTTTGTCTGTTGACATAACGGTTCCTCTGTTTGTTTTAGTGTGGTTTATGCGGTTTGAAATTCGGCGTTCTGGTCCATCAAAAAGTCAATTGCTTGCTCTCGGTTGAAGGACTTTGCGAAATCAGGCAGTGAGTAAGCACGGGTTTGAGTGTGGTTGATGACTATCCAGCGTTGTTCAAATAGAGCAAGAAATCCCTCAGAAAATTCGGACGGCGGGATCGTCTGTATGTGATACTGACTAAGGTTGCTAGTGTTCTCTATGATGCTATGCAGGTGTTCGTCGGTGTAATAATGGCTTGATGGATTATGCATTGGGTGAGTCCTACCTAGAGAGGCGCAAGCGCCCCTTGAGTTGTTGTGTTGCTTAGGCTTTGTTTACCTCAGTGTGAATCTGAGATAGACCACACATCGTGTTGTTAATGAGGGTGTTTATCATGCTAACTTGGCTGGAGCTGTACCCTTCGCCTGTAGCTAGGTATGTAAAGCTCGCGTTTGTGATGTCCGCTATTTTAAGCAACTGAGTGACTTTGATGTCAGATTTGCCGCGTTCAATGGCCGTATAGGTTGAGCGGCTAACCCCCATAGGGATCAGCATGTCGCATACAGTGAGGTTTGCGGCTTTTCTTGCCGCTTTGATACGTTCTCCAATCGTGATCATAGTGTTCCTTCCATAGAGTAAAGAGCTTTTAGCGGCTCACCAATTTTTTTAGAGAGTTCGGTGGTGTTGTAACCCTCTGCAACGAGTATTCGCCAAGCCGCTTGAGCACTTTCAAGTGTGTCTTGTCCGAGGAAATAGTTTTTAATAGATGTAATGTGATAGTGCGTTAGCCAATCCTCGACAAACTGAGGTTTTTCTGTGACTTTCTGGCTAAGGCTATTAAATATTGAACTTGCGTCCATCGCTCGCCTCAAAGCTCAAACTGTCTATCAAGTGCCTGACGCTCAAGGATGTCTTCTATGCTCCGTCTGATTCTTAGCGAAGTAACGGCTTTTTTACTTGGCTTTCCAACGCGGCTCCTTGATACCTTTGCCGTGTTATGAGAAAGATCAAAGTCTTCAGAAAATTGGCGAGTTAGTTCAGTTTCAGCGTTAGCAGTGATCATTATTTGGCCTCCCCAAGCGTTACATTATTCTTTCGATATGTGGGCTTGACCATGAGGTGTGATAGATTCATTTTCCTGAATCGGTTAGTATTAATTTGCATCATTAGTCTCCAGTTTATTAATGGTTGCTTGGCCGCCTTATGTGAGAGTGAGGCGGCTTTTACACTGTGATTTGTGTCTCAAAAATAAATATTGCACATTAGCTCTATTTATTTGGTTCTTAAAATTTACAGGTCTATAGGTATAAAAGTACAGAAAAAGAGATCTTTTCGTCTCTTTTGTGTGATTTTTATCATGCTTGGGAATGGTTTAGCGTGATTTGCTAGAGTTCTTTGTTTTTCGGAATCCGAAACAAAGGACTTGTTTTTTGCTGTCCTAAACGTACAATTAACCCTAAGACAGCCCTTTGTTTGGGGGCTTAAGATTGAGAGTTACTGTTTGCTCTCATTCAAGTCTAGGGTTTAACGGGTGGGGCTGGAACCCGAACATATACAGAGAAGGGGCGACTTCAAAAGAGGTCGCCCCTTTTTCGTTTGGGCTTTTCAAACTCAAAATGATCCTGTATGGTTATATTAATTCTGACCCCCAGTCAGAAGCCCAAACAAACAAACAGAGAATAAACAGGCAATGGATAAGTCCGCACCTACATGGTGCCCGAAACAACAGGCAAACCCTGATCATGAAAAGGCGTGCTCTATCATCAAGAGCGTGTTTAATATTGATGTTCCCTACTCAGCCGGATTTGCATTGACCAAGCTGGTTGCAAAGATGGCAAAAAATTATAAAGAATTCATAAAGTTAGAGGGTTTTAATAAATATCGCTCTGACCATGCACACAACTGTCACCGATTTATTGCATTCGGGATGTTGCATACTAACCTCGACAATAACATAGTCTTTGCGCCTCGCCGTGTTGGTGACAAGTGGGTATATACCGAAGTAGACAACAAGTATTTCTCTAAACAACTCGGCTTGTCAGATAGTTGTATTGATGACGTGATCTTTACTTGCCGAACGGAAGGTTATTACTTTTCTCAGGAACGTTACGAGTACGAACTTGATAGCGGGAAGAAAGTTTTCAAGGGTAAAAAGAGCGTCAAACGCTTTGCGGTCAAGCTTATTGCTGAAATGGTTGAAAGTGTCACCGACTTTGTAAGAGCATGTGCTCAACATGCCAAAAAAGCAGTTAAGTTTGTCAGTGATCAGCAAGCTAAGTTTGGCTTTCAAACAACTACCGAGAATACATCGCGGGGCTATGCGAAAAGTGCAGCCGCTCAACGCGTAAATCGTAGACTTAAGCGAGAGAGACGCAAAGCGGAGCGTATTGCTGATGCGAAGCGCCGTCTTGATGACGAGAAGCAGAAACAGGCGCAAAGTAACGCACGTCCCGTTCTTAGTGAAAGCCAGAAACAAGATGAGAAAGATCGTCGAGCGAGAATGATCGAATTAGCAATTGACGGACACTCACGCGAAAAAATCAAAGAGTTACTTGCACTAGAATTCCCCCATCTCTCAACCGCCTAGATAGGCTTGTATGAGCATCCGCTTTGTCGCGGAGGCATAGCTACGCCTGAATATAAATCCCCTCTCTAATGACTTCTCTCAACTCAGAAATGAGTCAAAAAACGCATTACTATGTCGTTTTCTCGGGCCTTATTTTAGAGATTTCTAATGTTGTATTTGTTACAAGTCGGGTAGAAAATTACCAATAAGAGAAGTCCCCTTCATAAGTACCTTAATTAGTTAAATAAACCATTAAAATGATGGAGCTAAAGCTCCAGCTATGAATGCTGCCGCTACGCTTGCAAGCATTAGACGCTTTAACACCAGTGTCAAAGACTATAAGCTCTGAGCCATCACGATAGTATGACCTTCGTTTGTCGCTGCGCGACGGGTCTAGCAAGGTCACAGGCGAGATCTTAACAATCTCGAAAATCGAAGCTTTATCACTAAGGTTGGGTTTTGCAGTCTAAAAACCTCGTGAATAAAATCACAAATCAACTTTTTTATGAAAAAAATGTAAAAAATCTCAGAAGTAATTGCTCTAAATAACCATATGAAAAATAAAAGAGTTAATGTATGTCGTCCCGTAATCATTGATTTCCAACTGGTCTCATTGATATGAGTTGCATATTTACATCATGTGATTGGATTTAATAAAGTGCGAACAAATTATAAAAGCCTCTGACAATTCCGAGGCAATAAATAGTAATAAACGTTACAACAGTTGGCACTTTAAAATCTCTAACGATATTTTTCAGTAGCCTAATTATGAAAATCATTAATTTAACCTTAGTGCGCGAAAGTGCTGGTTTTAGAGCTCTTTAACATTTCCTGCCATTGGTAAACCGTCTAGCTGTCTTAACGTTGGTAAACGTAAAGTCTGTATGAGTCGGTTGTCGCTGAATACCCGCAATAATTCAGCAATCACGCCCCTCGATAAATACATCGCGGCGGGGTGCTGCTTGCCTGCCAGCTTAAAGTGATAAGGTGAATTTAATAATGAGGTGTCTCGTGTCAGATTTGAACGAACTTGAAACTCGAATCCTGCGCGATATATATCGGAGAAAATTGGCGCGGCTTGGTGTGTCGAATAAAACGATTGATCGTTTATTTGAACGCTATGACTTTAGTCGCCTAAAGTGGTTGATTGAGTGGTTAAGAGCTACGCCGGAAGCAACGAAAGAGGTGAGCGATTTGCCACGTCCTGCGACCTCTTCTCGTGGTGGTCGAGTGAAAAGCCGTCGACCAAAGCCCGCCCACCGTTCTCTGAGCTTGCGCCGAAAAAGGAGCAAAGTTGATAAAGCTTTGCAAGAGTAATGCTGTCCCCCTATGAACAAACAACATGGATGAGTGTCAGTATGGGGGACAGTTTTCTTGTTCGTCTCGACGCCTCAAAATTGATTGCATTTTTAAAACCGGTATCTTTCTGCAGAGCCTTAAAACGCACTCAAAAGTGTGCTTTTAATCCTGGAATATAAGGTTATTTTGCAATCATCAAAATGAGGCGTATTTGCCTCATTATTTTGTTTATTTTTTGATTGGCGTTTATTCTGACAAAAAAAGTGTCAGTGAGGCTAATCATGAAACCTGTTAAAACCTTAAAAATTAATGCCACAGATAGCGCCATCAAACGCCACTCTAAAGATGAGTGCATCAAAGATATCAACGATCCACGGTTCGGCGGTGTGCTATTTCGCTACCACAAAGACCGCTCGCGCGGTTCTTGGCATTTACGCAAAAAAGGAAAGTGGAAAAAGCTAGGTAATTATCCGGCTATGACCATTAAAGATATCGAGCAGAACTTAGCATTTATTGATCTTAATTTGGCGTGCGGCGCTCCATTGGAAAGCGCAGTGGTACAACATTGGGACACGGTTTCTGATCTTTTATCTTGGTATCTTGAACGAGTAAAAAAACTCAACGCTAGTCATATGAGTCAACATCGAAAAAGCACTATTAAGAGCGCAATTAATCGTCACTTAATTCCTCTTATTGGTGCGCTGCCCGTGCTCGCACTGGACAAACCAACGCTTGACGAAAAGCTTATCATACCTACTCAGGAAAAATTGTCGGATAGCTTTCTAGGCTTGGTTTATGGTGTACTGTCGACAGCCTATCTTAGAGCTAGAGAGCTGGATCTTATTCCATTTAACCCTCTAGATAAAATCAAACTAAAACAATTCGGAATCCGAAAGAATAAGCCTAAGCCGTGTGCAATTAGAAAGAATCAGGTTGCTGATGTGCTGGAATCCGCGCTCAAGGCCGAGCCTCAAGCGTGTTTTTTAGTCCTGATGATGCTAATGCACGGAACAAGAATCGGTGAAACACGGATGGCTGCGTGGGACGAGTTCGACTTGATTAACAAAGAATGGATTATCCCAGAAGAACACACAAAAGGCGACTCACCTCAACTCTTGGTCCCTCTTTCAAGCTGTTCGCTTGCTATCATCGCTCGATATCGTCATTGGCAAAAGCAGCACTACAAAGGTAATAAAGTTTTTCACAAACCAAGGCGGGGGAAATTTAACGGCAACGATGCAAATGAACTGATTCAAGCCGTCTCTGGCAACCAATGGCAATCACATGATCTACGAAAGCGGTTTCGCTCATCACTGACAGATCTAAACGTCGATTACATCATTGGAGAGTCTTTAATCAATCATAAGCTCCCAGAGCTTGCTCAAGTATATATTGACACACAAGCTCAACATATCAGGCGCGCCGCCGTAGAACGTCATCACGAGTGGTTACAGGGCGTCTCAGAACACTTTTACAATGTGACCTCTGTGTGATCCTTTGTGTTAAGACAGTGATTAGTAATCCCTGAACTATCAAAGAATCAGCGAGGATATTCGTGATCTACAGTAAGAGAGCATAAAAAAGAGATGTAAGCGTCTCATGTGTGCGCTATTATCCATCACGTTGTCACGTTGGTTGATGATGAATCGCCGCTTTGTGTCGGTAATGGCAAAGCGGTTATCTAATCAAAATACCTATTGTTATTAATAGCTTATCGAACCCCCGAAGCCTCTAGACCGTCATAGTTTGGGGCTTCTTATCTCTAAGGTACTGTGAAAGCCCCAGAGAGTTATTGGCGGTCATAGAGCGCGCCGTAAAAAATTTTTTGAGAGGTCTTTTAGGGATGACCACCAAATCACTACTTTCTAGTATCCGCAGTACTTCCCCGCCCGCCATGCTGATCAGTTTTACGATCCTTAATTGATTAGTAGAAAACAACATTAAAGAGGCGTATAGATCTCATTTTTCGCTGTTTTTTAGCCTAGAAAGCTTGGCTTCCTCAAATTGCTGTGATAGTTTTATTTAAATTCGGAATCCGAAAGGATAAGAGAGATGATAAATCACGTTAATGAGCTTATTGCTCGTCTGCAAAAGTACAATCCTCACTTGACCATCTCGACTAAAGACGTAGCCGAGGCTCTTGGTTACGGTAATACACAGGTGTGGGACGCCACAAAAGCCCCTCAGCCGAACAAGCGGATCAATCGAGCGGCTGAATTAGCTCTTGCGCTTCTTGACGCAAACGGTAGTGACTCATTGAACTGCTATATGAGTCGGTTTGATGTGGCGACATCTCAGAGCATGGTTGACTACATTGAGCGAAAGCTTGATCGAGAAATAGAGAAAACGTCAGAAGAGGAGCAAATAGATCTTGTAGACGCTGTGAATGATAAACATTCTGAGCTTATTTTGTTTGCGCTTGAGTGCCTGTCGGATAAGCCTGCATTGAAATTCCTTGATAACGACATGCTCAGTGAATTAGCTGGAAAACTAGTGACGACGATAGAAGAAATTGAGAGTGAAGTTTTGCTTCAACGTGTGTCTCGGTTGACGTCGTTGATTGCTGGTAGGGGAAAGGAAGCTGGCAAGTTACTCAACCTAAGAGTGTTGAGACAGTTTGTTAGTGATCATCCGGCACAGGCAGAGAGCGAAAGTTTATGCGAAAATCTTTCGGAATCCGAAAGCACGCCTAAAGCATATTATGGATTCGTATCACCATTGAGCCAAGCAATGTTGCGCTCTGATATTGAGTCCGATCATATCGATGCGCCTTATGAATCGCTTATATCAATCCTAAAGGAGATGTTTGGTGATCGGGAGTCGTATGAGTTCGCGCAAGTTCGCGCTGGTTTGGTCTCTCTCGAATCTCCTGATTTAGTGCAAAAAGTAGAGCCTAATGTTTCGGCATTGGATTTACCTGATTGGTTTGTAAATCAAGTCGACGTGTCGAGCTTAGGAAAAAGGAAACGCGAGAAAATCATAAAGATGATTAAACGCAATCCATTAGCCGCTCAAAAAATCCTTGAGGTTGCCAATGACAGGCAGTGTTAAGCGAGCGCTCTATGATGCTGCTCGGGCATTAGTTGCTAATCCAATGGACCCTGAAGCACGAGCTGAGCTCAATTATCTCGTGAACTGGAAGACGTGTAATGTCTGTAACGAAAATAAATATATAGACGAATTTGGTTTAGAGCCTCACAAAACGGATGGTCGTCGCTCTGACTGTAAATCATGTCGTAACGAGTCCCAAGCCCGCCGACGAGCTGAACGCAAGGAAAGATAGCATGACAAAGAAAATCAATATGGTGTTGTGTAAGTTGCCTGATGGTCGTTTTAGTTGTAGTGGCTTGACTTTATAATCTCGCCGACTTGATTACATCGAGAATTTTGGGCGCAAATTAAGTGATAATAAGTTCGCCACTCGGCCCACATTAAATGCAAATGGACTCACTTTAAGTGATAATGGGCGCGCAAACATAATCAATCGGCTCACTTTACGTGATAATGAAAATTTAACACAACCTATGTAATTTTTTCTCAGCAATAAGTATGTGACAATGTTGCTTATTGAGTACAAATCCCGCATAGGTTTAAGTGGTTTTTCTTAATGGCATAGCAAATAAAAAATTAATGTTATGCCAACTACAATAGATATGACCCCGAAAATTAAACAAAGCAAAACTAGAACGATACCATCGGGATAAACGTTTAAATTCAAACCCTCCGCCCTTTCTTTTATGTTAGAGCGAAGGTTGTATGCTAACCGGGCAGAATAGATGAAGAAAGCACCTAGTGAAATGCTTAAAGCTATTGGCAGTAATAACGCAAACCTGAAACTTCAGGACTATCTTTTGCGAAGTGAAATGACAATATAGCGCCAGTAATTGCATAATAGAAAAAATTTAACTTTACGATAAAATCAACATAGAACTTGTGCAGTTCTACGCTCAATTCAAAATCTTTCCATTTAGTTGAAGTATCTTCCATGACTTACCTAAAAAGTCGAATTAAGTGGTGAAGAACGTTACTACCTGACGTTCAACTTAAACAACTGTGGTTTTAATAAATGATGCTGTGACTTAACAATAGCCACTCTTAAGGTTTTGCGCACAAAAACAGTGTGTCGGCTTGCCTTAACCTAGTTTGAGTAGAGTATACCTCATGGAAACCACTCAAAAGTGATCAAAAATTGGTTCTTTATTTGATAGTTAACAACTCTATGAGAACCAATTTTAAATACCATACCTTATGAGAACCAAAGTGAGTTCTCCATTATCACGCAAAGTGAGCCGACCGATTATGTTTGCGCGCCCATTATCACTTAAAGTGAGTCCATTTGCATTTAATGTGGGCCGAGTGGCGAACTTATTATCACTTAATTTGCGCCCAAAATTCTCGATGTAATCAAGTCGGCGAGATTATGTTCGTGAGCCGCCACAGTTAGATATAGAAGTGTCTCGGCTTCGGAAAGACAAAGAGCAGCAGACAGAGAAACTTACACTGTTATTTTCGGAAACCGAAGAAAAAACAGTATAATTTTAACACTTGAGCGAAATAATCAGAAGCTTGAAGAAACCAACCGCCAGCTTGGCGAAGAGATACTTGAGCTTTTATAGCGCGCTTGTCCATGTTACACCAATCACACGCCCAATAATCCGCCCGCCTTTTATGTCCCCAAATCTCGGATTGTCGGGCTTTCTGTATTCACCACTTACACGTCGACAGAAATGTTCAGAGCCTTTTCTTACGATAACGAGCTCATCATTGTTGGCATCTTCAGCAGGTTCGACAATTAAAAAGGCTCCGACAGGTATAGCGTCGGTCTCTCCAATCATTGAATGATCGATCATTTCAAGCGCGAACGCATCCTCATGAGTTCCGATATCATAGTTAACATGCTTCAGTGCAGTGCGTCGCTTGAGGCGTAAATCGTCCCAATCATACACAGGTATTGAGTGTGTGAGGCCCATCTGAGCATGATTGAGTTCGCTCATGAATTCACCAAAATTGATACCCATTCGCTCAAGGCATTCAATTAATTTGTCGGTGCCAAGGTTTTGCTCGCCACGCTCGAATCGTCCGACGGTTCGTCTATCGATGATGCCCGAAAATTGATCTTGTTTAAATCCGTGGTTTTTACGGGCTTGTTTAAAAAACACACCGATTGTCATTGCGTCAGACATGATGTTTTGACTCCCTTGTTTGATTGCATTTTATGGATAATTCTCAGGGTTAAAATAGAGAATCTGATTGCACTTTATGCACCAAATGGCAGATAAATAAAACAATAATGCAATCAATTGTCTCGAATACGGCTCATTATCAGCATAAATTAGACTTTTTTCACGTCCCTTTTGAGACAAGCCCGAATGTTGACTGAAACATGACTCATAGCTAACTTTTTCATGAATTATTATTTTTTGGCCTCTAATGAGATCTTATAGTCTCATTTCGTGCTATTTTCTTCTTTTTGGAGTGTGATAAAGGGAATTTAAAGTGAATAATATAATTAACGAGCAAGAGATAATTATGACAGTGACTCGCCAGTTTTTAACCGAGACTCATCTTTCACATCAAGACTTTGCTGTCAACCTGCTTGCGCCGAAAATGGGAGAGATTGAGCCGAAAGATATTGTAGATTGGTCGCGGTGGGTTGGAGCGCACAAGAAGCGGGTTCAAAGGTATTTGTCATTAGAGTTAGACATGCCGTTAAAACTGAAATGGTTTTGGATCTCAGCACTACCGAACAAATACGCCACTTTGGTTAAAGAGCGTTTAAACGCGGCGCAGGGATATACACTACCGTTACCAGTATTGTCTAGCTGTGACAGTGTTGTTTCTGGTGTGCCGGAACTGCTCAGCGCCTCGGCTGATATAGCGAAAAATCTAGAACCCGCTTATGACGGCATTTATGACGAACATGACTCTCTTGAAGCGTCTAACAAGCTAATTGATAGTTTGTTGCGTAGCGCGGTGACGTATGTTGAAGAAGCGCGCAAGGTACACAACGGCACGGGTGCGACAGGGAGTGACTTTAACGTGAAGGATTTTAAATTCTAATATGTGGAACGAACGGGATCGAGAAGAAATGCGGGACTTGCTCATTGAGGCGCTCTCTGAGAGTGTCTCGATGCGCTCGGCTGGTCTCGATATTGGCGAAGCAATGAGCGACAACGCTCCTCAGCCCGCCAAGCAAAATGTATTTTGCACCGGAACGCGCCCGCGCGGTCAGTCCAAAATTATTTGCTCACTGGATGTGTTTGAACATTTGAAAATTAAGCGCTTGGTTGAATCCCTTTCGGAAACCGAAAGGCGTTGGATTCATTATCGCTATGGCGACAAGCCGGAAGGTGATGAGCTCGATCAGTTGGTTGAGGTCGGGTTCGTTTGGATGGAGGACGCGCCAAAGCGAAAGGATGCCATTCAAACCACTAAAAAACTGCTTTCGAGCGTACTGAGAAGCCGCCGAGAGGTGAATGCGTTTCTGCATTCAAAAACATATGAAGAGATCCAAGTGTCTCGTCAGGTTTTTCTACGACGATATAAAGCAAAAAAGGATGAATTTGAAACTCACCTTGATCGCTTTGATGCGTCGGCGATTGACCAACTTTTAACGATGAGAGCAATCTCATGAAAAGTGATAACTAGCCCATAAAAGAGACTTATAAGTCTCTTTTTACTATTTACAAAAGGTGTCAGTTGTGGGTAATCTATAAATAGGTTGCGAAGGAACCATTGCAGTCTAACTTCCATTACTTCCATTGTCCTTATCTGTGTAAAGACAAAGCCGCTCCATTCTGGGGTGGCTTTTTTTATGTCTGAGAGTTGCCTATGTCATTTTTAAAAACTGAGCTGCAACAGTGGCTTTACTATTGCGCTGTGGTTGCATTGGCAGCGTCCGCAAAATACCTCAAGAACCTGAAAGACGATGAGCCAATCCCGCCCCGCAAGTTTATTGCGGAGCTGTTCTTTTCATTGTGTGTCAGTCAGTTGATTTGGTGGGCGGGGGCATTAAAGGGGCTTGCATATGGTGAGATTGTAGTGGTCGGTACAGGCTTTGCGCTTGGTGTGGTCTATTTTGCGAAATTTACCCTGTCTTCACCCAAAACCATGAAGTGAGAAAAAAATGAAACACGGAGTTACAACAATTAATTCGTTACATGGTGTGTGCCAAGACATTGGTCAAGCGTTTCGAGATGAGGCTTTAGGCGATCTACTGTGGGAGATTTGCCATCTTGAGACGAAAGGCGGTCAGGTCAACAGTCGCGCCAATGGTGGTGCGGGTGTGTGCGGCATCAACATGACGCGCTACACCATGATGATCAATCACCACAAAATCTATGATTCGGCGCATTCGGTTTCCGAACGGTTCGGCATTCATATGAGGCAAGCTCGGTTCGGTTATTTTGGCTATAACCCGACGCTTTCTTTGTTGTTTGTCGCCGCATGGTTTCGCTGCTACGTCGACACTATCCCGAAATCGCCCGCCAAACGTGCGGCGCTGGTTAATCGTTATTGGTCAAGTGTGACCGAGGCGCGTTATCTCAAGCTCATTGCTGATTCAAAAGCGGCGCTAGGCGTTTAGTGCTTACTTGGTGGCTATGAGCACATAGTCACCCGTTAAGCGTTAGGTTGCTGTATGTCTAAGTCAAAGCATGACGACAAATTCTTATTCAATGTGACTGACCTGACACGGTGCTTTGATAAGTCGCCCAACACGGTCAGGAATGCCATCAAAGACAACAACGTCAAGCACGTTAAGTCGAAAGGAAATACCAAGTTTTATGCCCTTGCTGATGTGGCTCCGTTTCTTGTGCCAAGCCGCGCAAAAGCGCGTGGTCGCAATACCTCGATAGAGAGCACTGAACGCAATCGGGCGCAAGAGATCGTCGCGGTGTATGGCTCGTTCAAAGAGTACAAAGAATACATGACGGGCGAAAAGGCGCGCCTCGGTCTTGAAGAGCTGCAAGGTATCACCATTCGTGGTGACAAAGTAGCAATGTGTCTTTCTCGGGCGATAGGCTCGATTCAGTCGTATTTCAAACGCTTGCCGAATCGCTGTGAAGAGGTGTGCGTTGATTGGTTGCCAAAGCATTCCGCCAAACTCGATGACGAGCTGAGCGGGACGTTTGAAAAAATTGTTGAGAGTATTCGGGAGTTCGCGCATGAATCTGACAATGAGTGAGATTGTTGAGCTGGCTCTGGATGGTCTCGAACTGGAAGACATCGACGCCGTAGAGGCGGCGGATAAATATTTGTACATCTCCGAAGATGGGGGAGTGGTCAAGTTCCGGTCGGAGCTGGTGCCGTACATGATTAAACCGATCTTGTTCTCATTCAGTCGTTTGTATCGAGAGTTGATTGTGTGCGCGGCGGCGCGTTCGGGCAAATCGAAAGCCTTGATTGAGGCGGTGATGGCGTTTCGGGCTTGGCAGTTGCCGAGCAATATCTTGTGTGTTTATCCGACCAAGGTCGGTGCGAACAAGTATTCGAAAACCGAAATTGACCGCATGATCAATGCCACCCCGTTCATGAAGCGGCTTAAAACCACTAAGGTGCAGGATGTCGGCATCCTTGAGAAACGGTTCAAAAATGGCTCCATTGTGCGTGTGGATTCGGCGACGGATGACGCACTCTCTCAAGTGGGTTATGGCTTGGTGGTGTTTACCGACTATGACCGCTCAAGTGATGACGGTTCGGGGGGCGGTGAGTCCGAGGGCTCTAAGTTCTCCCGTGGTTCAACCCGTACCAAATCAGACCGATCAAGCGGGATGTGCATTGCTGAGAGCTCCCCCTCTCGAATGCCAATTCGCAATCAAAAGAATTTAGGCGTGCATGAGCTGCCGCGTGCGGATGGCATCGCGGGCTTATACAACGAGGGTACGCGTCATTGGTATTACTGGCAGTGTCCTGAGTGTGAATGCTGGATGAAATGCGAGTTTTCGTTGCTTAAATGGACGAAAGGCAAGCCGGACTCTGTTTATGCGCAGTGTCCGCATTGTGAGGCGAAGTTTGTCAACGCCGATCAGTTTGAGCTCAACTTGGCGGGTGATTACTTCCAAGAGGGGGAAATTGATAAATTCGGAAACCGAACGGGCATCGAGCCCCCCGCACCAATAAAACGCGGTCGCGCCTCGTTTCATTTTTCGGGGGTGAACGCATTTTTAAACCGCTGGTCTGAGCTGGTTTCTGAGTATGAAACCGCGCTGGATCATTGGGAGAAAACGGGTGATGACTCGAAGTTGCAAGCGCATTGGAACACCAACGAGGGCATCCCTTTTGTGCCGTTAGAGCGTGAAAGTGATTTGACCGTTGATAAGTTGATGTCGCGTGAGCATAGCTATCTTGTGGCGCAAGGCATAGCCCCAAGTGATACGCGTTTTATTGTGGCGTGCGTCGACGTGCAGGGCGGCAAGTTTGCTCGCTTTGAGGTCAATGTGTTTGCCATTAACGCCCTGATGCAATGGCAGCCGATCGATAAATTCGCCATTACCCACAATCATGAGAATGTGGTGGCGGGCGAACCTCAACCCGTTCGCCCCGAGGCGAATCATGAAGACTTTCGCGTCCTGATTGATCGTGTCATTCAAAAGCAATATCGCGTCGATGGCTATGACGACGGGCGCACCTTGGTGCCCGCGTTCACTTTGTGTGACTCCGGCGGTTCGGCGGAGGACTTAGGCGCATCAAAAGGCAATACGACCTTTAACGCCTATCAGTTTTATCGTGAACTCGAAGAGCTCGACATTGATCACCGCTTCATGCTTGTGAAGGGAAACCCTCAAGCGTTTCGGGGCGATAAGTCTGACCAAATGTGTCGCCTGACACATCCCGAGTCAGACAACAAAGATCACCCATTTGCAGCGGATGGTGACATCCCCTTGCTCAACCTGAACTCAAACCGCCTCAAGTCGCTGGTTTATTCCTCGCTCTTGCGTGAAGAAAACACCCAAACCCGATACTTTCGCCGCCCTGCTAAATGGTGCGGGCGTGATTGGTATGAGGGGCTTTTGGCTGAGTCGCAAAACGATCAGGGGAAATGGGTATTTGAGGGCTCAGGTAATGAACCTTTCGACCTTTCGGCGTACCTGTTTGCGTGCCTATGGGAAAACAACGTTTTTCAGTGGCGCTTTGATGGGGACGAGAGTGTCTGGGCTCAGCCGCTTGAGCGTAACGTCAATTTTAAAATGCCTCATGAGCACTCTTTCGAAATCGAAGAGGACGATATTGAGGACGATTATGAGGGGTATCAGCCAAGTGCATTCTAAACAACAGGAACTTGATGACGCCCGAGCGCGCCTCAAGGCATATCAAACCGCTGAACTTGAAATACTCACCAAAGGGCAAGAGGTCAAAGGCGAAGAAGACACCGCGCTCAAGCGCGCGAGTTTGTCTCAGGTTCGTCAGGCGATCACCTCGATACAAGATGAGATTCGAGATCTCGAACACCAATTAAATCCTCAGCCGGATGACGGCTACGAACTCAGTGAGATACAGCTATGAATTTTCTCGAAAAGTCCATTGCGGTTGTGTTTCCCTCGTGGGGTGCTCATCGAGCGGAGCAACGTTATCTCATGGCTCAATATGAGGGCGCGCTGGCGAGTCAGGGCGTACCCGCTAAGAAAGCGAAAGATAACATCTCAAAAGATGTGGAGCGTTCTCAGTTGGAGCTTGCGCAAGTGGCGCGTCATTACGAACAAAATGACCCGCTGTTTGCCGCTGCCATTGATGAGGTGGTCAAGAACACCATCGGTGACGGACTGACGATTCACCCGCAGCCCAAAAACAAAGACGGCAAAATCAACAAAGAGTTTGCCAAGGTGCTGAGACGCTTGAACAAAAAGCACGACCGTGTGCTTGAGATGGACGGTCGTACCTCTCGCGCCGAAGCCGAACAACTCTTGATGCGTTCAGCGTTTCGTGATGGTGAAGCCTTTGCCCATATGGTGTATATGGGCGGTCATGACTATCTCGGTGACATCCCGTTTGGCGTGCAGCTTTTTGAGCTCGACAACATTGACTCCAAACACAATGACGAGAAAAACGGCATCATCAACGGCGTTCAATACGGTCAATGGAATCGTGTGATGGCTTACATGTTTAAAGCCAATCCGAACAGCAGCGCTAAGCCTATTGCTCTGCCCGCTGAGGATGTATTGCAAATCGCGTTTAAAAAACGCATCCGACAAGGGCGCGGGATTTCGATGGCGGCACCCGTCATCAAGTCGCTTAAAGATCTCGACGCGTTCTTTGAGGCATACAAGATTCAAACCATCACGGCGGCTCGCCTGTCATTGGTGCATAAGAAAGCCAAGAGTGAAAACGGCGACCGATACGCCGCAAAAAACGCGACGGGTAACGCCAAAATGGAGCTTAAGTACAACAACAAAATCACTATCGGTGAGAAAGATGAGTTGAAGGTGCTTGAGAGTCAGAAACAGGTCGACGCGGCGGCAGGCTTTAATCAACAGCTTTCTCGCAAAGTGACCTCGGGCTTGGGAGTGTCTCATAGCTCGGTGACATCCGAATACATCAAAGCCTTTACCGCGCAGCGTCAAGAGAACCTCGATCGCTGGGCGGGTTATCGCGTACTGCGCCGCAAGGTCGGCGAAGGGTTTACTCGTCCAGTCTATGAGAAACGAGTGGGCATTGCGCATCTGACAGGTCAGCTCGACATTCCGCCTGAGCTCGATATGAGCACGCTCTATGACTGCGAAATTACGGGCGCGGTCATGCCGTGGATTGACCCACAAAAAGAAGCCAACGCGATCAAGATTCTCAATAAGCTAGGCATGAAGTCGATTTCTCGGGCGTTGTCAGAGGGCAATATCGATCCAGAATCCGAATTTCAAGCCTACAAGGAAGAGCTCGAACTGATGCGCGAGCTCGGACTGAAATTTGATGACAAAGGCGAACTGACACTCATTGATGAATTACAAGAGGAATACGATGAAGAAAACGACCCTCGGGACGCTGATAGCCGCGAAAACGGAGCCAGCGCCGAAGAATAATTTCAAGCTGGTAGCCGCCTCAGACAATGAGCCTGTAGAGCTGTTTGTTTACGGTGATATTGGTTGGTGGGGCATGGATGGCACCGATATTAAATCGCTCTTGCTGGCGTACCATGAGCGCGATTTGGTGTTGTATTTCAACACCCTTGGCGGGGATGTTGAAGAGGGGTTCATGATGTATGACCTCATTAAAGCGCACAAAGGCAAGGTCACAGGCATTGTGGATGGTAAATGCTACTCCATTGGCGTCCCTATCTTGACCGCTTGTGATGAAATCTACATGCGCCCCAACGCGATGTTGATGATTCATGAGCCGTGGGGCGGCACCTATGGCTCGATAGCGGACAATGAAGCGTGGATTGAACAGGCGAAGATGTACCGCCAGAAATACGCTGACGTGCTTGCTGAGCACACCAACAAAAGTGCGGAAGAGATACTCAAGGACATGGAGCAAGATCATTACCTCACCACCAATGAGGCGATTGATTACGGTTTGTGTGACCACGTCATCACCACCGCCACGCTCGAAGCCAGCGCCAAACCTTATCGAACCTTGCGCGCCTCGCTTGAGGCAAGCGGTCAGAGTGATTCAAATTCTGAACTTATTAAAACGCTGAAAGCGCAAGTCGAAGAATCTGAGCCCGTTTCGGTTTCCGAATCGGAGCCGGATGAGCCGACCGCATCGAGCGAGTCCGACTCATCCGAACCCAATGACAACGAGCCTACGTTGTCAGCCAGTCAAACGCCGAATTCGGCAATCATTAACTCAAAGGAAACAGGTGAAGAAATGCCAAAACCACTAACCCCAGAAGAAGTGGCAGCGCTTCAAGCGGCAGAAAAAGAACGTAAAGACGCCCTAATTGCAGCAGCGACGCCATTCATGGCAAACAAAAACGTCAAAGAGCTGCTTGAAAAAGCCAAAGACGATCCGACGATGACCGTCGCGCAATTTCAGTCTCAATTGTTGGCTCACATTGGCGGGCAGCAGGAGCAAACGCCCGTCATCAATGCCTGTGAAAATAAGACTAATCAAGATCATTTGCGCAACTTTATTCACGCCAAGCTTAATGCGGCTGAGATGGATAAAGACAACCCGTATGCGATTTGTGAGTCAACCGTGTCCGCTCTGCGTGCTCACATGCGCGCTGAGGGCGTAGAGAATGTCCCGACGTCAAACACCAAATTGATTGCACGTGCCTACGATAACGACCACACCAATCTGGGTGATTTGTTCGAAAGCGCGATGCAAATCATTCTGGACAATGAAATGGCTAAGGCGACCAACTGGCACCAAACGCTAGTTGAGCGCCGTCCGATGAAACTCGGTCAGGCGACGAAAATCCTGAAAATGACCGACGTGGTCGCGCCGACGAAGAAGACCGAACACGGCGAAATCAAACACGTTAAACTCGAAGCGACAAAAGAGGTGTGCGTTATTGCACCTTACACACTGAAAGTGGAAATCACCAAAGAGGTGATTGTTAACGATGATTTTGATTTTGTGGCGAAGAACATCGCTAAGTTGGTGCAATCAGTGGGTATGCACCCACAACGCCTATTAATGGGCGCGTTGCTTGATAACATTGAATTGTTTGATGGTAAGCCAATTTTCAGTACGGAAGCTGCAAACCTGTTTAATGGTTCAGAGCTGGACGCTAAGAAGTTAGCGGAAATGTCCGGCACATTGGAAGACATGACCACTGACAATGACGAGCCGCTTGAGTTGGTGGCGGAAACGTTGCTTTCATCGAATACCGAAGCGAAGCGCCTGAAAGGCATCATCGCGTCAGAGAAAATCAACGAAGTGCCAAACGAAGCCTATGAAGCGTTTAATAACGTTGTCGGCACCGCGCGCCTAAAAGGCAAAGATAAGGTCTTTGCGTTTGCAGGCGGTGGTCACACGTCGATCATTGAAGGTTATTTGGCGGATGAGGACGGCGTGCAAATGGAGCAATTGCCGACTACTAAGCTAGAAGGCGCAGCGTGGCAGCTTTGGACGTACTCGGCGATTTACATTGCTGACCGCAAGGGCTTGCAGTGTTTCGAAAAAACCGCGCCGCAAGGCTAATTCCTCAACCGATTCGGGCGGCATAAGTCGCCCTTCATTCACTCCAGTTTAAGAGAAACGAATCATGCGTAAATTGTACGACGGTAAAAGTCTGACGCTGAAAGCCCCAGCGGGCGGCGTCACCAAAGGTAAGCTCATCAAGTTTGGCGATATGGTGCTTTTGCCCGCTGAAACTGCCAAGCAAGGTGAAGAGTTTACGGGCTTGTTTTCGGGTATTTATGGCGACCTTGCCATTGATAGCGGTTCAACGCCTCAATACGCGGGCGAGAAAGCCTTTTTGAAGGACGGCACCCACGAACTGACCACAAGCGCTACGGGTAACACGCATTGTGGCTACTTTGTGACAACGGACAGCGAAAAGGCGCTCATTCTGCAAGGGCTTGGCTAATGGAACTCGATGAAGCTCTTGACGCCAGCTTTGGCGGGCGATGGCTTATCGGTGAAGGTGATGCGGCACGGGAAATCTCGTGCCGTTATTTTTTCCGCAAGGGCAAACACATCATCCGAAGCACCTCACTAACTGAGCTCGAAAAGGGCACGACTTGCCAGCAGATAGCAACAGGGCGCTCGTTCGAGGTGGTTGACAGTCAGCAAGTGAGCGCGACGCGCTATGAGCAAACCTTGCAAGTCAAAGGCAAATCAGGGGTTGAGTTGTCCCAATGGAGCTGATTTATGTGGGTAAACATTACCGAAGAAGATGCCGCGCATTTGTCTGATCGCGCCCTTGAACAAGCCGTTAACACTGCGCTGAGCAAAACTCAGCGCTTTCTAGAACGCGAGAGCTTTAAGCGCTTAGGGCTTCGTTTGCAAATCAAACGTAAAGGCATTAAAGACCGCATTCGGAAATCGAAAGTCAAAGGCAATCACGCCTCGGTGTGGTTTGGTCTGATGGACATGCCCGTAGATAGGTTGCGTGACTGGCATCAAAACAGTCAGGGTGTGGTGTCCGGTGGTGAGGTGCATCGTGGGGCGTTTGCTCAAACGGTGAATACTGCTTTTCTGGCGTGGTCTCGTTGGCGTGAACGTCCGAAAGCCAGTACAAGGAAAAAGCGCAGCCCTAACGGTCAGCGAGTCAAAGAGCGTGACCGTCGCCATAAGTCAAAAATTGAACGTCTTACCACTAATATTGAGTTTATTTACAGCGACGTGATTCAAGATTTGGAATCCGAATCCGCCGCCTTTTTTCAGGAAACCCTCGCCGATGAAATTTCTCAAGCACACGGGTGAATATGTTGAGCTTTTAAAAGAATTACTTGATGGTGCGCTTGGCGCAAAGTCAGACAAAAAGGACAAAGCTGAGGTCATCTTTCCCTCTCAGATTGAAGAGCTTAACCCGAGTCACCCTCAAGTCATTATTGATGGTTTGGAGTTTACGGATTCGTATCGTTCAAACGACGGACGCCAAACGTATCACCTCAGTGTTGATGTATTCATTAAGGTGCCAAGTAATCTGACCGACCCCGAGCTTATCTCGTCGACAATGGCGGGCTATGTGCTCAAAGAATTAGAAGGGCAGCGCTTTGGTTATAAATCGGAAACCATTGAAAATCCAACTTCTCCCAATGCAGTGCCCCTACCGTGGACAAATGACGGGGCGGGGCATCATGTGAGCTTTGCTCAAATTATTCGCACGGGTGAGGTGCCGGATGCGCCACTCATTAAGCCTAGCATTGAGATTAACCGGAGAACGTAAGCATGTTGGACGCCCTAGCTATCGTTAAGAAATTTAAAAACCTTCATCGCTTGCTGCGCAATATGGTGCGTCTTGGTTCGGTGGTCGAGGTGGTCGGTGATAGGGCGGTCATTCAGTACCAAAGCGGTACGCGCTCACCGCTCATTCGCTGGGTGTCTCTAGCGGGGGCTTTTTCTGCTTGGCGAGCTCCGAGTGTGGGTGAGCAAGTGGTGACGCTGAATTATTCCGGCGGAGACGATGAGACCGCTTGCGTGGCGCTTGTGGGGCTGTATTCCAATGCACACCCAAGCAAGTCTCAAGACCCGCATCAAGCTCATTTTCGATGGGATGATTTCTTTGACGCCACCGTCAGTGATGACGGTTCGTTGTTGGTCGATTTGAAAACCAATATCGTCCTCAATGCGGGGCAAAAAATTGTGATCAAAGCAGGTCAGCAAATCGTTATGAATGCGGGCAATTCAATCAATGTATCGACGAGCGACTATACCCGCAAAGCCAGCACGGCAACGACGGAAGGGGTTCACACGCAAAAAGGCAAAGTCGACATCAAAGGGGCGCTGGACGTCAGCACGAGTGTGAAGACGCCCGCGATTCTCAGCTATGCGGCGGGGGCGTTCTCTATGGACAGCTCAGGCGCAAGCATTTCTCACGCAATCATTACCTCATGCACGGTAAACGGCAAGTCAGTGGACGGTCACGACCATGACGGGAACGTAACACCCTTTTAACCCAGAGGCACAACATGCAACTACATCAAGCAATGCACGGCGAACGAGTGAGGCTCGCTCATGAGCGCCGCATGGCGCTGGTTATTGGTCAACTCGGGCAAGACTGTCCTGACGTGGTGATACACGTCGAGGGCGAGTCACGATTGACCAATCGTCCCAAAACTATGGTCATTGAAAAGGTGATTGCATTTTTAAAGCCGGTATTCGACATCGAGCGCTAAAAGTGCAATCAAATTTCCGTTTTCTTTCCTGGCGAAGTTCGCCAAAACGCAATCAATTAACACATCGTCCCCCTAATGCTTTATGAGAGGTTTTTATGATTGGAGTTGACCCTGAAACGGGAAAAACACTCACGGGGCTCGCTCAGGCGCTCACAAGAGCCTCAAGGGCATTGGCGACCCCACTCGGCACGAAAGAAAAAGATCGGGCTTATGGCTCAGAGGTGCCGGATACGCTTGGCACTCATGCCAGCCCAAGCGGACGCATGATTTTAATTAACCGTATTTTTCGAACCTTTCGGAATCCGAATAACGGGTTGCAAGATATTGTCGCCAAGAAAGTCACCGCCTTGATAGTCGGGACGGGGTATCACGTTTCGATTCAAGTGGTGTACGACGGGCAAGAACATGAGGTGACGTTATGAAAACGCCTGACATCTTTAAAGTTGAAGATTTCGCCACCCTTCGCGCGAAGTTTGTCGAATTTGTACGAACAAACGCGGAAGCGGAGCGCGACACGGCGTTTGCTGAGTCGATGGTTGAAACGTTGGAAAATCCGAGTGAGGCGTTGGCATGGTGGACGGATCAGGTGATTCGTTGGACTCAGCACAATACCCGAGAGAATAATTACGGCGCGCTGCAACAGTTTGCCCAAACGGCGACGGAAGACGACGCCATTGATCTTGTATGTGCAAGATTGGGGGTTGAGCGTCAGGTGATTCAAAAAGAGGATTTGACCGCCGTTCCCCCCAAGCCTCTTATCAAAGAGAGTAACGAGTCCATGTTGCTCCGTTATGCGTTAGCGCCGCATTCGCTCAGTACCACTGGGACGCGAATGGGCTATAAGTTCCACTCTCTGAACGTTGGGCATAAGCCGCTTATTACCGTTGAGAGTGTTTCGGAAACCGAAATTTTATTGCGCTTTAAATTTAGTGAGTCGCTGTCTCAGTTACGTCCAAAGGATGCTGAAGCGCGAACCCCTCAACCGAATACAGGAAAAATTGATAATCATATTTTGTCTTGGGAGGGAGATGGCACCCCAAGTGCGGAGCTGATTGAGTCGGTGCATAGTTACATTACCCGCCCTGACATTGCTCAGGAAACGGATGAGGTGTCCACCAAGGCAGCGACCATTAAGCGCTATCAAATTCATTTGCGAGTGACGGAACATAATGAGCCGACTCGCCTGATTGAGCGTGCTGAGTTTGAAAGTGCGCTGCGTCAATACGCGAGTGACAATCACCGCCTTGATCATGATGTATTGCGCTCAGTGCTCGATCAGATTGCGCACAACCACAAAGCGAAAACCGTCGAAGTGGTCGAGCCGTCAAATGATGTGTTGTGTGATTGGAAAGAGGCGGCTTATTGTGAGTCGGTCAGGGTGGACTATGTCGGATAAATCCCTATTTCCTGACAATCGCACTTCGCTTGATGTGGTCATGGAGCAATCAGTGATGAGCGTTCTCAAAACGGAGGACGTTTATTCGTGGTTGCGAGACCCTGAAAAAACGCGTGAGGACTTGCTTGATCTGATGGCGCTTGAGGATGGCGTGCAAGATTGGTTCAGCACCGACCAAGAAGAAAGTAAGCGTCAGCTGGTCAAGAACGCCCCGAGAGTGCATCAAAAAGCGGGCACGATTGAAGGGCTCAAAGAGTCGCTTGATGCCCTTGGGTTTAAAGCGCAAATCTCAAGAGGTGCCAAGGCATATTCTCTCTACATTGAGGGATATCTGGTCGATAAACCTCTCTCGCAAGACATCTCGAAGCGCATTAATGCTCGGGTGGTGCTTTACAAGTCTGAGCGAGATTCGTCAGAGATTGTTTTGGTCATTGGACGTGATGCCAGAAAGTATCGCGCCGCACTACTTCAACAATCCAAAATCAAACGTGTTCAAGCTGCCGAGCTTGTGCCACCGTCTTTTAGTACAACCAAGCAATTGGCGAAGGTTGTTTATTCAGTTAAAACAGTGAGAATCAATCATGGCTAATCAGCAAACTGATTTACGTTGCTACCTGACCAATGCAGGGATTGCGGCGGAAAATAACGCCATTGCTCTCGGTCGAAAATTGCCCATCAAAGAAATGGTCTTTGGTAGCGGACTTTTGCCCGATGGTG
>NZ_CP045353.1 GCF_009363415.1 Vibrio aquimaris
CCTTACTTCTTGATGAAAACTAAGAAGTACGAGTGATTTTTACGTGCATGAACTTGATTTTTAAGGCGGCTTACTGCTGGTTTGTTTTGTCGAACAACAACAAATAAGTCTTTTGAGTAGTAGCCCATTGATTCAAGTTCATTAATGATTTCAACATGCGTAAACCATTGTTTTCCTGCACTTACTTCGTCTTGACACTTGACGATCAGAATGCCTTTCTTGCGTAAAACCCGATAAGCTTCAGCACTCGCTTTAAAATACATGTCTGTTACAGCTGCATGCCACTTCTTTGTGCCTGTATTTTGGGTGTCGCTATTTACCTCATCACCATTTGAGTATGCTTGAGCTAGTCCTTTATGCGAACCGGCCCCTGCTTTGTGAGCATTATTTTTACGGTAGAAACCTTCCATATACGGGGGATCAAGTACAACGCAATCTAGTGATCCATCTTCATAAGGTAAGTCGCGGCAATCGACTCCCATAGATATATCGGTTCCTGTTACATCATAATCTTCTTTGGGTACTTTTTTCCAAAAAACTCCTCTTCCCCATGTTACGTCTGCAACTTTGCTTCCTTTTGGAACGTGCAAGTCAAGAACATACGGAAATACATTCTCATTGCCATCAGTATAGGCAGACATGATAAGGTTAGATGTGGCTATTCCACCTTGCGTACGTTTCTTAATAGTCTTTTCCTGAAGGGAAAGACTTGATTCTATGTTCTGTAAAGTCATTGCGGCAAGATATCCTGATTTAGGATATTTGTAAAGCCATAGTGAACTGTACCTGTTAAGTTGGGTTAGATTTAATAGGGGGTTTTGTGCGAGTAGCTGCGATAACCGCCAACAAACGTAACCCCCTTTATTTTACGAGGTTTGAGGGGGTAGTTCCAAAAACGGTCGTTTTTGGAACACTGCATTGATGAGGCGATTTTTTTATTATTTTTTTGGAAAAAGTGTTTCAAAACCCATCTCAAAAACAAAGTCTCATTAGATCTGGTCGTAGATGAGTTTTGAGATTAATAAGTTGGCGGTTATCACAAGAACCCGGTCACTACCCCAATAGGGGGTGGGCACTAGATTCTTGGGGGAATTAGTCTAGGTGTTTTTGGACCTCAAACCCCTTCTATTGATAATCAAACCTTTCGACCGTTAATTGGACTAAGTTATTTTTCTGATATGGGGGCTACGCCTAGAATCTACCTATATGCCATTGAATTAACTTTTATTTTTAGCTATATGATGCACCAAATTGATTAAACATAATTTGGTAGATTATGCGTAATGATGTTTTTTATAAAACGCCATTCGTTTTGTTTTTAGTATTGGTTTTGGGGTCTTCAGCTATTTTAGCTTTTGATTATTTGGGGGATTATGTTGAAAAAGCTTCAGCATTCATTTCTTCTGTTATCACCTTTTTGGTTATTTCAGAACTTCTAGCCAGATCAAAAGGAATGAGTTTGTTCTCTAGAGAGAAGATAAAAATAATCGCGTTTTTATACGTGTTTTGGCTTCTATTTGAGCAGGGTTACCCCCTTTATATATATAGGGATCAAACTCTTCCTGAAGGTTATCTTTTCACAATGTATCTACAGCTAGCTTTTAATGCTTTTGTTGCTAAGGTTCTTATAAATGATTGATTTTAAATCTATTTCAGGCCAACTTTCTAAGGCCTCTCCAGCGTATTCTCTTATTGTTGCAATGTATAAACAGTTAGACGCAAGAAGTAAGGCTAATAATATATATGCTGAGCTAGTACCAGCAATGCATGATCTGTTGCAAGCTGGATATAGTTATGAATCTCCAGAAATTCAGGCGATGGTTAACGTCCTTCGAGAGTTACCTGCATGGGGGGTGAAGAGAACCAATTTTGAGAAGAATTTTTTGAGAGACGAACAGGGATTGAGGAAGTTACCTAAAGATCCTACACGTCTTAACGGCATGGGATATTGGCATTAAATTGGTGATGAGAACTAAGATCTTTTGAAAGATCCATTTGAGATCTAACGATTTTAAGATTAATCTCTATCCCTAGATGTGACAAAACCACTCTTGCAGGAGTGGTTTTGTCGAAATACTCACCGGTTTCCGAGCCTGTGAAGTCCTTTCATGATAGCTCATATCAGCTAAGCACTTCAAGAGTATTTCTGCATTCTGTTTGGATTCGAGATGTTTTGGACGGGACGATGCGCATCAACCACCGATCAAGGGAAGTTCCAAAGGTGGTAGGTAAAGGCACTAATCAGAACTAAGCGAAAGCTCGATAAAACCGCCCCTTGTAGCTGCTAGAGGGGATAGGCGGAAAAGGAATAACTGATTAGTGTTGTGTGACCGGAACGGGGGCGAAAGCCTAACACACAGCGCAGGGCAGCCCGAAATAAGGGGAGAAATCCTTACTTCTGAAAGCGACCAAAGACGATACCCAAATCACTCTCAAAAGAGTTGAAATGGGTAGGGGGTCGGCGCAGCCGAAATAAGGAATTTTGGCGTCACTTTGTTCTTTACGGGGGGCCTATGTCTAAACTTCATCCGTCACAACTGGTTCAAATATTGGTTTTGCTTGAACGTCAGAGTTCTACTGAACTTCGTCGGATCGAGTGCCGTTATTATGATGTTCCTCGGTATCGGAATTCTTTAGAAAGAGAAGGGCTGATTAAAGGTTTTCTGGTTGAGTCTATCGTTCCTCACGATATTCGAGGCTGATTATTTAGACTCAGTGCCCAGCTTGCGCTCTTTGAGCTTCTGAGGGCTTCCTGCTCTTCTACGTATATCGGCCTTTGTGTTGATGCTGAACGCGCCCCTTTGACTTCTGAGCTCCAATTTGAGCCTATCAGGGGCTTGTCTCATCACCACACCTAGAAAAATAGCTTCGCTTATTTTCCCAGGCATGCCGATGGCCTTTTTTAATGTTATTCAGTCGCCAGTACGATTGGCTTTAACATTTTTTCTCTTGTTCGCATAAGACATAATAATATGTGTCTTTATCTTGTATTCTCGAGTGCTGACACTGGATTAACCCCCACACACCACGGCCGATTTAAAACAAATCGAAATGGTTGTCTGTGGGAATGTAAAAGCTTAAAAATCAATGGTTTATAGTTTATTTTCGGGTATTTAAAAAGGTCAGAAAAATTTTTGAAATCGCCACTAATTAGCCGCTTAAAATCCAATACGATTTCAATACAATTTAAATTGATTTCAATTTAGCCCTTATAGGGCAATGCTTTGAAGGCGATTACATTGGATTTGTATTGCGATCGTATTGGAAGTGGATGGGGCTTTATTTCATAAGGCTTTCGGATGTGTCTGAGGGGATTTCTAATTCAATGTGTATTAGAAATACATTGAAAGTGTATTGTAAATGTATTGCACTTTTCTTGGTTGAACTTTAACCATATCCTTGTTTTGAATATCTAAATTTTTCTAAAGCTAATCCTAGCGCCATTTTTTGGGTCTGGTCGATACAAAAAATGCATTAGAAATTCTTATCTTTTACGTCAGATTTTTTTCAATAATGGGGATTTGGTGGTTTTTTTATCTTGAATTGAGAATGGGGATTCTGTGCCCTGTAAATCGCCCCAAATGCGTCAGAAACTTTCATTCAAATAATGAGGTTTTCTTTTCTGTTTGTTTCTCAAAATCTCTTGTTCGTCGAATGAAGAGTGGGAAGCCGATATTTTTAAACATGAAGTTGGCTATTTAACATATTACCGATAATGAACATCTAAAAATCGTCGTCAAACTAACGAATAACACTTTATATTAAATCCTATCTTGGATCATGTATCCTGTTTTGGGATATCCCAAAACAGGATACATAATGCTGCCCTAATCAAAAGGGTGGCTATGACTTCTTCAGTTTTCTCAAAAAAATACGAAATATTTAGGCTTTTGCTTGTTTCCGCGCGAAAGGACTTAGGTGTAACTCAGAAGGTGCTTGCTGAGCAACTTAATAAACCTCAGTCATTTGTTTCTAAGTACGAAAGTGGAGAGCGAAGGCTTGATTTAATAGAATTTCTGGACGTTGCTGCTGCCCTTCAATTTGATGCTTGTCAGTTTATTAAAAAGCTAGAAGGGAAGTCAAAAGGTGAGCAGTAAAACTATTTTAGATGATTGGGATATTGATTCTGACTACTTTACTCAAGTGGTCAGAGATAATCCTAGCCTTAGAGGTATGATTCTAGGGTATATAGCTGAGCGGAAGCTAAAGGATATATTTATATCTTCAGGAAAAACAACCAACCACCGTAAAGAAGATGACCATGATCGGACAAAGAAAGGGGATTTGACTTTAGATTACAAAGGTCATGAGATCGTCTTAGAAGTTAAATCACTCCAAACCAATAAAATAAAAATCCAAGCTCCAGATGGTAGTTGGATGCCGATGATTGTGAAGAAAAATGTAGGGAGAAAACCATCTAACGGCTTCAATAAGAACGGAACCCCAAAAGCAGGGCAAATAATTTATAATTATGTTCCAAACCCTGATTTCCTTGCTTTATCCGATGAATACCGTCTTAATGCAAACTATATGGGGGCTTTTCAATGCGATGCTAGTGATCGGAGAAAAATTGAGCTAGATAATGGTAAGGTTGTTAATACTACTCTACTAAAAGTTGGTGAGTTTGACGTGATAGCTGCGGGTATTTTTTCGTTCCGCAATAAATGGGAATTTGGGTTTGCCCTTAACGGAGATCTGCCCAGAAGCAACCAATACGGAGACAACTCATCTCACTTGATTGCTTCATTAGTTCAGATTACTTACCCACTAGAAAGTCCATTTGTGAGCGACCCTTTTGAAATATTTGATAAGGTAATAGCCCAGAGAGAAT